>NZ_ASSJ01000080.1 GCF_000473895.1 Rubidibacter lacunae KORDI 51-2
CCAGGCGGCTTCCAGTTTTTCTCCGAAATAGGCTGCAAGCGCCCAACCATAACGCTATAGCCTTGAAGGCAAGAAGGCATCTGCAAAAAAAATGAAGTATTCAAAGAGAGAACAGAGACTTGTAAAGAAAAATTGAAGGATATGGGATGGACGGGGCGTTGTTATCACCTTGGAGACTAATCGCCCAAATTCCCTTCCTTGATCTTTGTTCCTCAGATTTTGTCAGATGTCAAGGGCTTAGACGGGAAAAACGACAGAGATTGGCGAGGTGACTGTCGTTTTGTGGTTACCGGATCGTAACGACAACCCCGGATCGGCAGCGGTGTTCGTTGAGTCATCTACCCAGCCTGGTGGCTGCGGCCAGCCCGAGGTCAGGTGGCGAGAGACCAGTGCTCACCCAATGCAGAGCACACCAGCGCGCGACCCGTCACGACGACGAGTTTCTCCGCGCCGCCGCCTGCTTGCGAAAGCTCTACGCGTTAATCTCGACAATGATTGCGTGGTGGATCGATCGGTCCACGGCCGCCACTGTCATCATCGAATCCGCAAAGATCTCGTCCCACCGACTGAAGGGTTGATTGGCGGTCAGTACCAAACTCCGGCGCTCGTAACGGTGGGCAATCAGCTCGAACAGCACGGAGGTCTCGGCCTCCGACTTCCGGACGTAGCCCAAGTCGTCGAGCACCAATAAATCAAAGCGGTCGAGCTTGCGCAGTTGCTGGTGGAGGCGCCACTCCTGCTTCTCCTGTTGCAGCAGCTGCACCAAGGCCGGGGCATGAT